>NZ_JBBNHG010000030.1:0-46583 GCF_040094675.1 Coprococcus hominis (ex Arizal et al. 2022) | reverse complement strand
AATCAGCAATGTTTGAACACGATGTTCAAACAAGCCGCCACTGAGCCACGGATGGCGAATTGGCGGCGATTGCGTACAATTACAACTATCTATATCAGAACATCTAGTACTTCTTAGTTTCAATACATCTCATATTACTGCAATGAAATGCCAACATATTCACAAATACCACACACCGCAAAGGAGGGTTCCCCATGTTCCAGTCCATTGAATACAAACACCCGAAATTCTATCAGGTATTCCGGATCTTCATCGTTATCCTCGCGTCCATCATCTTCGCATGGAATCTGTGCTGTTTCGCACGTCCTGCGGGATTATTTCCGGGCGGTTTCTCCGGTTTATCTCTGCTTCTGCAGGAGATCTTCCAGAAATTCCTGCACATTCATGTTCCATATACACTGCTGAATGTCCTGTTAAATATCATCCCGGTCTACATCGGGTTCAAATTCATCGGACGGAAATTTACCCTCTACTCGATCCTCACGATCATTCTGTCGAGTATTTTCGTCGACATACTGCCTGCCTATGTATTTACGCAGGATGCCATGCTGAACAGTGTGTTCGGCGGTCTGATCAACGGATTTGCCATCAGCCTGTGCTTAAATGTCGGCACGACAACCGGCGGTACAGACTTTATCAGCATCTATCTGTCCCAGCGCAAAGGAATTGATGCGTGGAACTATATATTGTTCGGAAATGTCATGCTGCTGATTCTGGCCGGTTACCTCTTCGGCTGGTCGATTGCGCTTTATTCGATCATCTTCCAGTTCTGCAGCACACAGGCAATTCAGATTCTTTATAAACGATACAAAAAAGAAACATTATTTATCATCTCGGATTACTCCGAACAGATTTATAAAGCAATACGGGAAACAACCAACCACGACGCGACGTTGTTTCAGGGCATCGGCTGTTATGAAGAAAAAGAGAAAACTTTGATCTACTCTGTCATCAATACAGAAGCAAAACGCCAGCTCATTCCTCTGATTCGTTCGATTGATTCACATGCGTTTATCAATATCGTCAAAACCGAAGAACTCGCTGGCAGATTTCATGATATACCAAATGATTAATTTATCTTTGCAACGATTTCATCCAATATCGCATTTGCGACATCTTCTTTGCTCATCAGAGGGAGTTCTTTTTCTCCCTCTTTTGTTATGAGTGTCATAATATTCGTATCCACGCCGAATCCGGCACCCTCTACCTTCAGGTTGTTCGCAGCAACCATGTCAATATGCTTCTTATCTAACTTCTTCTTCGAATTTTCTACCATATGCTCCGTCTCCATAGAAAATCCGCAGATAAACTGTCCGTCCTTCTTATGCTCGCCAAGATATGACAGGATATCCTTTGTTCTTGTGAGCGGAATAGTCATGTTGCCATCCTGCTTTTTGATCTTTTCCTCGCTGACATTTTCCGGACGGTAATCGGCAACCGCCGCTGCCTTAATGATGATGTCCATGTCCGCGCTCCGGCTTGTCACTGCCTCATACATATCTTCCGCTGTGACAACCTTCACCATATCGACAAACAATGGATCCTCCAGCTTCGTCGGTCCAGCCACAAGTGTAACTTCCGCACCACGGAATGCCGCCATACGTGCCAATGCATACCCCATCTTACCAGTCGAATGATTCGTGATATAACGGACCGGATCGATGGACTCCTGTGTGGCACCGGCTGTCACAAGCACCTTCTTGCCTGCAAGGTCTTTGTCCATTGCGCAGGCACGGATAATATAATCCACAAGTACATGCTCCGGCGGAAGCTTTCCTTTGCCGATATCCCGGCATGCCAGATATCCTTCGTCCGCCTCGATGATTTCATATCCATAGGAGGCAAGCTTCTTCATGTTATCCTGCACGATTGGATTCTCGTACATATGTACATTCATGGATGGGGCAAGCATAACCGGACAGGTTGCAGGAAGCACACAGGTCGTGAGCATATCATCCGCAATTCCATTTGCAATCTTGCCAACTACATCCGCACTTGCAGGTGCAATCAGAATTGCATCCGCCTGCGTGCCGAGCGCGATATGCGGTACATGCAGTTCCATGCAACGGTCAAATGTATCTGTATAACAGTGGTTTCCTGTCAGTACTTCAAATGTCTCCGGTGTGATAAAATGTGTCGCATTCTCTGTCATCACAACATGGATGTCTGCATGCAGCTTGGAAAGCATGCTTGCAACATTCGCCATCTTGTAGGCTGCGATACCACCACTTACACCGAGCACGATCTTCTTTCCTGTAAGCATAATGTTCCTCCTAGTCCAAGGTATATTTTCTCCAGCAAATATGAAGCCAAACTGTATATATACATATATTTCAATATTGATTCATATTCATATACGATATGTTTGAGAGTTAGAAGTTCTTAATGTTCTGTAATTATACCAGCCATGTTTGAACACGATGTTCAAACAAGCCACCACTGAGCCATGGATGGCGAATTGGTGGCGGTGGCGCATATTTATCATATGTTCATCAGAACATTTAGAACTTCTTACTCTCAATACATTGTATATGAAGTGAATCATGTTGAAATATATGTTGTTAATTACAGTTGGCTTCACATTTGTTCTACATATCCTCTAGTCTACCATGTTTCTCGTAATTTGTCAGTCTCGAAATCTTATTCTCCTCATCCACAAATACAACCTTCGGCTTATGTGTCTGTACCTCTTCCGGCGTCATATCTGCATAACACATAATGATGATCTTATCTCCGACACACACCTGTCTTGCGGCAGCGCCGTTTAAGCAGATCATGCCGCTCTCACGCTCACCGGCGATCACATACGTCTCGAAACGGTTTCCATTTTCGATATCGACGATCTGCACCTTCTCATATTCGAAGATGCCAGCCGCCTCCATCAGTGCCTCATCGATCGTGATGCTGCCGACGTACTGCAGTTCCGCCTGCTTTACCGTTGCGCGATGTATTTTACTTTTCAGCATATTGACTGTCATACATGGTTCCTCCTCTAAACTGTATAGTGGAAATTATCAATAAGTCTTGCTTCGCCGCCGATGTTGACAGCGATTGCACACAGGATGTCACCCTTCAATGTGTCGATGCTCTGCATGGTCATACCGTCTACGATCTCCACATAATCGATGGTTGCAAGCGGCATTGTGTTGATCAGGTCGGTCATAGCCTTCTTGATCTTCGCTGCGTCACGCTCGCCATCTTCTACCATCTTCTTACCAAGGAAGATGGCCTTGGACAGGATTACTGCCTGCTTTCTGGACTCCGGAGAAAGATATGTATTTCTTGAGCTCTTTGCAAGTCCGTCTGCTTCACGGATGATTGGGCATCCAACGATTTCGATATCCATATTCAGATCGGTAACCATACGCTTGATTACAGCGAGCTGCTGTGCATCCTTCTCTCCAAAATATGCCTTATCCGGCTGTACGATATTGAACAGTTTATTCACCACGGTACATACACCACGGAAATGAACCGGGCGGGATAATCCGCACAGTGCATTGGTAAGTCCATTCATGTCAACGAAAGAACAAAATCCATCCTTGTACATCTCTTCCGGCTCCGGATGGAATATCAGACTTGCGCCGGCTGCCTCGCACAGCTTTGCATCTGCCTCTAAATCTCTTGGGTAGCTTGCCAGATCCTCAGTCGGTCCAAACTGCATTGGGTTGACAAATACACTGACTACAACCGCATCATTTTCTGCAACTGCCTTGTCGATCAGGCTCTTATGTCCCTCATGCAGATATCCCATTGTCGGCACCAGACCAACCTGCTTGCCTTCCTTCTTCCAAGCCTTGACTCTATCCCGAACTTCCTTCACTGTTGTTACGATTTCCATGTTATTTCTTCCTTTCAATATTCAAAGTTTTATTGTAAAGCAACGAAAACATAATAGGTGTATATGGAGTTGTACATAATTCAAATTTTAGCGCAGACCGTTGAAGCACGCTGGTACTTAACAAGTGACAACCTGTTGTCACGAGTTTAGTACCACTGCGTGCTGAACCGAGCGAGAGCGCGTCTGCGTGGAATTTGAAATTATGTACAACTCTTTTAGAACACGTAAATGTTTTCGCACCTTAGTACAATTTCTCGATTACATCATCTGCAATCGCATATGTATGCTCTGCAGAAGGATATGTGCCATCTTTCACTTCCTTGATATACGACTTGAACCCGTCGGTCATCTGCGGTCCAATCTCTGCGAAACGCTTCACAAACTTCGGTGTGAAATCACTGAACATGCCAAGCATATCTGCATATACAAGCACCTGTCCGTCGCAGCCATTTCCGGCACCGATACCGATGGTCGGAATATCTAACTTCTCTGTCACAAGCGTAGCCAGCTTCTCCGGTACACATTCGAGTACCACTGCAAATGCACCCGCATCCTGTACAGCCAGCGCATCGTCGATCAGCTTCTGTGCAGCCGCTTCCGTCTTTCCCTGTACTTTGAATCCACCAAATGCATTGATAGACTGTGGGGTAAGTCCGATATGTGCACACACCGGGATACCTGCCTGTGTGATTGCTTTAATCTGTGGTGCTACTTCTACACCACCCTCTAATTTCACTGCATTGGCACGACCTTCCTTCATCAGACGTCCCGCATTAACAACTGCATCATAGACCGATGTCTGATAAGACATAAACGGCATATCGATCACGACCAAGGCTTCCTTCGCACCACGTGCAACTGCCGCTCCGTGATGGATCATATCTTCCATTGTTACGGAAACTGTGTCCTCATATCCAAGCACGACATTTCCGAGGGAATCGCCAACCAGAATCGAATCCACACCTGCCTCATCCATCAGTTTGGCTGTCGAATAATCATACGCTGTCAACATTGTAAGCTTCTCGCCGGAAGCCTTTGCCTTTGCAAAAGTAGTTACTGTTTTTTTCATGGTTTACTCCTTCATATCCAATATAGTTTGAATTGCCTGACTGTCCGCATTGCACAATTGCTTCGAAAGCAGCCGGTACACCTCACGCGCATCGCCGTCAAGTGCCTGCAGATGCTTCTCCACCGTTGCCACATCGCCGCGGCTGACCGGTCCCGTCAATGCTTTCTCGCAGCCAAAGTGTTCCATATTCTCTGCATTATTTGCAAAGAGCGGCATCAGTGCGTGCTCTGCCTCCTCCGGTGTAAATCCGCACTCCGAAAGAAGGGTTGTCCCCATCTTATATAGTCCGATCACCAGATTGCTTGCAAATACTGCCGATGCATGATATTTCGCCTTTTGGTCTGCGGAAATCTGCCGGATCGTATGTCCCATTTTCTCAAACAGGCATATGAGTTCCTGCGTCTTCGTTCCTTCGCCTTCAATCGTCATGTAACAGTCTTGGAAATGTATGTAGGAATCCGTCTTCGAATTCACTGCATAAATAGGATGTATTGAATACCCGCTTACGCGACTACCCATACCAGAAAATATACGTGAGGAAAGAGCCCCACTTGTATGAATCATCGTTTTTCCATCCAGACACACCGAACTAGTTGCAATTTCTTCTGCCACGTTCGCGATTTGTCCGTCCGGAACCGTTAAAAATATAGTATCACACGCCTGAACCAATGTCTCCATGTCTTCATAGTATTTCGTACCAGTAAATCTCGCTGCCTCTCTCGCACTCTCCGGATTCCGACTATAGAAGCCCTCCACACAGAGCATCTCTGCATGTGACTTTGCGAAATCGGATAAATGTCTGCCGAGCGTAAAGCCCATTCTGCCAGCTCCAATCAATCCAATCTTCATACCATCACCTCTTCTTTCTGACCAAAGGGGTGTGCACCATATTCATTTCCCAGTATAGTTTCTCTCGAATACCATCCATTTCGCAATATAACATTTCAATTATCATTTGTAAATATATTTTTGGGGGATAATTGTATAGAATTTGATACAATCATACATACGGAAAAAAATGCATAAAAAAGACATCCTGCAAGATTTCTCTCACAGAATGTCTCTGATTTTTATATAGAGATTTTCCGATTACTCCACACTGTAGTTTGGTGCTTCCTTTGTAATCTGGATATCATGTGGATGGCTCTCCTTCAGAGAAGCGGCTGAAATCTCAACGAACTCTGCCTTCTCATGAAGCTCCTCGATTGTCTTCGCACCACAGTAACCCATACCTGCACGAAGTCCACCAATCAACTGGAATACAGTATCTTCAACCGTACCCTTGTATGCCACACGGCCTTCGACACCTTCCGGTACAAGCTTCTTTGCATTTGCCTGGAAATAACGGTCTTTACTACCATTCTCCATCGCTGCGATACTGCCCATACCACGGTATACCTTGTATTTTCTTCCCTGATACAGCTCGAAATCTCCAGGGCTCTCATCCGTACCCGCGAAGAGGCTACCCATCATACATACATTCGCACCGGCTGCAAGTGCCTTTGTGATATCGCCGGAATACTTGATACCGCCATCTGCGATAACTGGGATTCCTGCTGCATGTGCTGCCTCATATGCCTGCATGATTGCTGTAATCTGTGGAACACCGATACCGGCTACGATACGCGTTGTACAGATAGAACCAGGTCCGATACCGATCTTTACGGCATCCACGCCTGCATCGATCATAGCCTGTGTACCGGACTTTGTAGCTACGTTACCAGCGATAACATCAAGATCCGGATACTTCTCCTTGATCATGGCAAATGTCTTAAGAACGTTCTCAGAATGTCCATGTGCTGTATCGATAACGATTGCATCTACCTTGGACTTTACAAGCTCGTCTACTCTGTCGCAGATATCCGGTGTAACACCAACGGCTGCGGCACAGAGAAGTCTGCCCTGTGCATCCTTGGCTGCATTTGGATACTTGATCTGCTTCTCGATATCCTTGATTGTAATAAGTCCCTTCAACATCATGTTATCATCGACGATAGGAAGCTTCTCTTTTCTGGCTTTTCCGAGAATTGCCTTTGCCTCCTCGAGTGTGATACCCTCTTTTGCTGTAATGAGATTCTCAGATGTCATGGACTCCTTGATCTTCTTTGAGTAATCTGTCTCGAACTTCAAGTCACGGTTCGTGATAATACCTACCAATTTGCCGTTTTCTGTAATCGGCACACCGGAAATGCGGAACTTCGCCATCAGCTTATCTGCATCATCAAGTGTATGCTCCGGTGAAAGAGAAAATGGATCAGAGATAACTCCGTTCTCTGAACGTTTTACTTTATCAACTTCCTCTGCCTGCTGCTGAATCGACATGTTTTTATGAATAACTCCGATTCCACCCTGTCTGGCCATGGCGATTGCCATTCTGTGCTCTGTGACAGTGTCCATACCGGCACTCATAAGAGGAATATTCAACCTGATTTTCTTTGTGAGCTGTGTTGATAGAACAACGTCATTTGGAATAACACTTGAAAACTGTGGTACTAATAAAACATCATCAAATGTGATTCCCTTACCAATAATCTTACCCATTTGTCTTTTTCCTTTCCTTTCTTTAGTCTGATTATATTAGGTAATTCGAACCGATGAAGGTTCAGGTATTACTTATCCTCGTAAACGCAGATGTAAAGTCCGATGTATTCTTCCCCGCCATACATCAAAGGTACTTTAATTCCATCTATATCCGACTTCAACTGTAAGTCATTGCCATATACAGCAAGCGGCGGCGTAATATCGATGATAATTCCAAGTGTGGAAAAAATCGTTGCCGTATTCCCCATAATCATATTCCCCAGTTCATTTAATGCGGAGGATGCCATCTCATCCAACTCATTCACTGGCATTCCGAACATCATACGGGATGCAATATCCTTTGCATTGTTCTCCCGGATTGCCAGAATTACCTGACCTTTCATTTCTCCCACTACGCCGACCTGAATTGCATAATATTTGTCATGTAAATGAAAATCTGTCATCTCAGGCTTGCCAACTGTCAACTTCACCTGAGTAACACTTTCTACAATAGAAATACTCGACTGCAAAAAAGGGTTAATGTGCTTTACATCAATTGCAGGTACCATGTGCCCTCTCCTTAGTATTAATTTGAAATAGGTTAACGATAATTATAGCATACCTCTATCGAGTATTCAAACACTAAATCCAAATTGTTGTTAATTTTGTCATTAAATCCGTGTATCTGTACCTCAATGAAATGTATAGTCCGAAGATGAGCTTAAAACATGTCCCGAGTCATCCACCTGTTTGACTGTGATTAAGGCTCCATCGCTTAATGTCTGATCCTGTACCATCAATGTATTTCGATCAACATAGACCGTTTCTAATTGATCCTCGCCATCATACACCTTGGAATATTCATTGAAGTTTCTTCCCCGTACCACGGCATGATCGCCCTCATTGGAAACCCGGCTGATTCCAATCTCCTCCAGTCCCATAATCATCGGTTTTTCCCCAACTTCCGGAACCGGCGACTGACCATCATAGACATAATCATCTCCAAACAGCATATCATATGCCAGCAATGTCACCGCATGGTCAAGTTCTTCTTCGTTATCCTGATACAAGCAGTGTGCCCGCTGCACATATCCCATATTCAGATTCAATGCTTTAAATATTTTTGTCGATACCTCGCTCGCCCGGATATCTTCATCCGGGATATCCAGATTCATATTATTGACCAGAATATATTCTGTCTGAAACTGGCTGTGCGGTAACTGATCATCATCAAATGTGATCGTTGGCAGATGATCTCCATATAAAAGCAGAATATAATCTTCTCCTATACTATCAAGAGCATTGATCAGGTCATGGATCATCTGATCCATCTCATGAATCTGATTTACATAGTATGTGAGCTGGTTTTCCTTTACCGGATCCTGCGGATAACTGACCTTGATTTTCTCATCACAGGCGCCTAACTCTTCCGGATACTTTCCATGTCCCTGTACACTGATTGTAAATACAAAATCCTGACCTTCCGTACTCCGCAGACAGTTTTTAATATTGTTGACCAATATTTCGTCCTTCGCCCAACCGGTTGAAGTCTTCTCTACATTGTACATATATTCAAGCGAGATAAAGCGCTCAAACCCCATCTCATTATAGACATCCTTCCGGTCATAGAACGAGGACTTGTTGTTATGCATGGCGAAAGTATGATAGCCTTCCTTCTCAAGCAGGCTGCACATGCCTTCAATCGGTTTTTTATTCACCGTCGTCTTGTATGGATACTCTCCTGCTCCAAAATACGCCGATCGGATGCCTGTCAAAACCTCGAATTCCGAATTTGCGGTACCTGCACCGAGTGCAGGCATCGTCAGATATCCGGACGGGAATTTTTCTTTCAATCTTGTAAAATTCGGAACAGGATCTTCCGAAAGCGTCAATCCCTTCACAACCTTAGGATCAAAGAACGATTCTAACTGTACACAGATAATATTGGGTGTCTTTTTCTTCGATGTATCTGCTTCCAGTTCCTCACTGTTCAGCTTATTCCGCAAATGGAGCATCGTCGTTTCATCGTAATCATCCGGCTTTGAAATACCATTGTCAATAATACTGTTCGTGAAGCAATAAGCAAATCCATAATCCTGATATGCCATACCGAGATTTGCAAAATCGTCCGAGATGATGTTATGGCTCACATTAAAGTTCGTAAAGAGCATAATGCCTATCCACATAACAATACAAACAACCATCGTCCGCATGACATGCTTTTTCCCCTCAAACTTCGGAGATTTCCGGAACAAAATCACGATTCCGGCGATCACCGCCACCGCTGCCACGACCAAAAGCACCTGCTGTACCTTAGAGAAATATACGTCCAGCATGGATATCACGTCCTTCACCATCAGAAGGTCAATCGCCGCAAATGGTGTGATACGATAGCCAAGTACCACAAAGTTTGCAAAACCGCAGATCAGCCAGACAATACTGATCAACACGATACCGAATACCCGCTTTCTTAAGAACAACGCAAACAATAAAGTAAAGAATATAATGGAGGTATTATACAAAAATACGATTGGCGAAGACACCATAAACTTCACACCAAGTACAAGCGACCGCCTTCCCAATATCTCCATGAGAAGCTCCAGGCCAAATGCAATCAGAAAACACCGTGCGATCCATGTCTGAATCGAATATTTCAAAAAATGCTTTACCTTTGACCAGAACGATGAATTTGCATCCACTTTCTCAGGTACTTCTTTTTCTTCATTCTTGACAATCTCTTCAGACCCGGTTTTCGTTTCTCCATTTTTTACGATTTCTTCAGACCCGATTTTCGTTTCTTCTTTTGTTTCTTCCTGATCCTTTATTATCTTCTCAGACATTTTACCGCCCCTTCAATAATAATCTTTATAATGATACTCAATTATAGGAGAAATGCCTGTATAAAGCAAGCTACAATTTTAAAATTTTTTTCAAAAAGTTGTTGACACATATAGAACTACTATGCTAATATATAACACGTCGTCGGTACGAAGTACAAAACGACAAAATGCGCGAGTGGCTCAGCGGTGGAGCACCTCCTTGCCAAGGAGGGGGTCGCGGGTTCGATTCCCGTCTCGCGCTCTCAAAAATTAAATAGTTTGTTTTATTTGCGCGAGTGGCTCAGCGGTGGAGCACCTCCTTGCCAAGGAGGGGGTCGCGGGTTCGATCCCCGTCTCGCGCTCTTTTTTATTCTCCGTAAAGCATTGATAATACTAGCTTTACGGATTTTTTATTTTATGCAATTTGAGTCCGTTTGAGTCCGCGTTTGGAGTATTCTCTTCTTTTTTCATATACTTGCTCCAAACAGAAAATTTGCTACTGATTAAAATTTCAGCCTGCCAGCAGGAATTCATAAAGCGAAAACAGGAATGCCTTCATAAACCGCATTCCTGTCTCCACCATAATTTCTAAAAAGCCCTATATAATCACATCTAATAATCATATCCACAATCAAAACTATAATTATCAGAATGTTCAGTCCTTATTCCTACAAAGAATCCACAAACCGCATAAACGCAGCCTGTCCCTCTTCTGTCCGCTTATATACGCCTGCACATTCAAGTACCTTTACGAATACCTTGCTGATCTCGTCGTGCAGGATCTCTGTGATATTCTCCGCGGTAATCTCATAATTGCCAATCCATGAATCTACCCAGTCTGCGTGCTTCTCAATGAGTGCATTCTTGCGGATATCCTCGCCTGCTAATATTGCCTTGGATAATTCTGCCATCTCGCCCTTCAGACGTGCTGGAAGTACGGCAAGTCCCATAACCTCGATCAGACCAATATTTTCCTTCTTAATATGATGCAGGTCTGCCGATGGATGATAAACGCCCCACGGACATTTCTCGGTTGTAATGTTGTTACGGAGTACAAGATCCAATTCGAGCTTATCGTCATGCATCCGCGCAATCGGTGTAATCGTATTGTGTGGGACACCGTCCGTCTCACTGAAGATAAATGCATCCGCATCCGTGTATGCCCGCCAGCTTGTAAGGATATGGTCGGCAGCTTTCGCCATCACTTCCATATCATCGCCCTGCAGACGGATGACTGACATCGGCCATTTCACAATACCGGCTGTGACACTCTCAAATCCCGGAATCACAAACTTACGCTCATAATCTGCCTTTGCCATTGCGAACACATAGCCACCACCCTGAAAATGGTCATGGCTCAGGATCGAACCACCGACGATTGGAAGGTCTGCATTGGAACCAGCCATATAATGTGGGTACTGTCTGACAAAATCCAAAAGTTTGCGGAACACCGCATAATCAATCTTCATTGGGATATGCTGCTCATTGAAGATGATGCAATGCTCGTTGTAATATACATATGGCGAATACTGTAAATAATAGTTCTGTCCATCCAGCTTGATTGGAATCACACGGTGATTCTGTCTTGCCGGGTGTGAGAAATGTCCTGCGTAGCCTTCATTCTCCTTGCAAAGCAGGCAAGCCGGATATCCGGATTTCTTCGCCTGTCCGGCCTTCGCGATATCGCGCGGATCCTTCTCCGGTTTGGACAGATTGATCGTGATGTCGATTGGACCATATTCAGTGTCAGTCACCCATTTCTCATCTTTTGCGATACGGTCTTTCCGGATATAGTTCGTCGCCTGACTAAACTGGTAATAATAATTGGTTGCTTCCTTCGGGCTTTCCGCATAACGCTTCGCGAATTCTGCCCGTACCACACTTGGCGGTGGCGTAATACAGCCCATAATCTTCGTATCGAACAAATCCTTTGCTGTTATGGTATCTTCTTTCATGATGCCATTTTCATGCGCATATGTCATCATGTCCTCTAAAATCTCACAGACAGCTCTTGACTCTGTAATCTCCGGGTTCTCCTCATACTCCATTACATCAAACAACTCCAGCAGACGGTTCGTCGCATACACCTCATCTGCCTCGCAGATCAGACCATTGTTCTTACCATATATCACTAATTCACGAATCAGATCTGTAATCATAGTGATTCCTCCATTCTTTATCTTCCATCTTATTTTACAAGCAAAACGTCCGTTTCATCTAAACCGGCGGTTTTATATATGTGATGTCACATGCTTTTCAAATCATCATGCTTCTATATCAACATTCTTTCCTGTCACATCACTACCATCGCAAAAATTACGCCAGCACCTTCATACCACCATACTTACGGATCTTAAGCACCTTGCACGCATCTGCACCGAACAACCGATCCATCGCTGCACGATATCCGGATACAGCCTCGTTTTTCACAAATGCCTGAATCGTACCTGCGAATCCACCGCCATGCACACGGGCAACGCCAGCTCCACCTGCAAGCGCGATCTCGCTGACCGCCAGCGCCAGTGACACGTTCTGATGCATCACATCATGGCTTGTGTAGACATTCTGCAGATATTTGAACGAAGAATCGCCGGATTCCTTTACCTTCTGCAGGAATGCATCGATATTACCTGCCTTTAACGCATCTATTTCCTCTTCTACACGCACATCCTCACATAAGAAATGCAGGGCTCGCAATACGGCGCGATCACCAAGCTTCTCGCGCAGCTCCTGTGCGTGGCTTAAGATATCCTCAATCGTAAGTCCAAGAAGGACTTCCTTGCCAAAATATGATGCAACGGCTTTCATCTCTGTCGGAATGGCTGCATAATCGGCGGTCAGATCTGCATGGGAGCCCTTCGTATCTGTGATACAAAGGCTGTATCCGTATGCATTCATGTCAAACGCTACTTTCTCCACCTTTGGATTCTTCACATCTGCAAAATCAATGTGTACAAGATTTCCTACCGAACATGCTATCTGATCCATCAATCCGCAAGGCTTTCCGAAATACACATTCTCTGCATACTGTCCGATAATTGCGATTGTGACTGCATCAATCGTGCCATCATTATATAGATAAGAAACAATTGTTCCAATCACTGTCTCGAAGGCCGCTGAAGAGGAAAGTCCTGCACCGATTAAGACATCACTTGTGATATATGCCTGGAATCCGCCAACTGCGTAGCCTCGTTCCTTCGCTCCCGCAAGCACACCCTTAATCAGAGCGGTTGTCGTTTCCTTCTCCTCTTCCTTAAGAGAAAGATCATTTCCGTCAATTACGATCTCATCATAGCCATCCGATACAAGACGAATCTGCATGTCCGGAAGCTTCTTCACGATTGCGATTGCATCTAAGTTGATGGATGTTGCTAGTACCTCACCATGCTGATGATCAGTATGGTTTCCGCCAATCTCACTTCTGCCCGGTGCACTATAGATTTCCACTGCATCTGCTCCATATAACTTCTCATACGTTTCAATCGCTGCCACATAACGATCCTTCTGATATGGAAGCACATCTGCATCCACATAGATATCAAGCAATACATCATCATATGCACCTGCCTGTAGATTCTTCTTTAATTCTGTTGTCTGTATCATATCGTTCCTCCTTTAATCACATGTATAACTATCTCGTTGCAGTAAGTCGCCAGAACCGGTTCCGAATACAATCATACCGGTTCCTCCTTGTTACACCCAATATATCATGTGTTTAGTAAACGTGTCAACCTTTTTACTAAAGTTTACTATAATATTTTTCAAATTAATATAGACTTTTTCATATTATATGTGGTATATTTTGTTTAGTAAACATATTGAAAGGAGTTTTCTATGGCTACCATTCGTGATATTGCAAAAGAAGCTGGCGTATCGGCAGGTGCCGTATCCAGAATTTTAAATAATGATGCTACCTTAAGTGTCGCTCCGGAAACGCGGGAACATGTGCTTGCGATTGCCAGAAAATTAAACTATACCAAATCCTCCCGCACAAAAGCGATGGCAAAAAATACATTTACAATGGGAATCGTACTCTGGTATACGGCGGAGCAGGAATTAAAGGACAGCTACTATCTCCGAGTCAGACAGGGTGTGGAAGATTTTTGTATGAAAAATGCCATCCGCGTCGTACGTATTTTTCCAAATGAACCGGATGGTCTTAAGCAGCTTGCCTCCGTGAATGGATTAATCTGTCTTGGCAAGTTCTCCAAAAAAGAAATTGATACATTTCTTGGTATCTGCAGCAATATTGTATTTCTGGATATGGTTGTCGATGAATATAACATTACATCCTTAACGCTTGATTTTGAACGTGCCGTCTATGACGTCATGGACTATCTGACCGGACTTGGTCATACGAAGATTGCCCTGCTTGTCGGATGTGAATATGTCGGAGATGGGGAACGTCTTATTGACGCAAGAACTGTTGCTTATAAGAAATACATGGAACACCGGGAAATGGATGCCGAGACATATGTGCGGGAAGGCAGTTTCACTGCCAAATCCGGCTATGATATGATGATGGATCTGCTCGACAGCGGCAACCTGCCAACAGCTGTATTTGCAGCAAACGATGCGATTGCATTAGGTGCTATGAAAGCAATCAAAGAAAGAGGTTATAAAATCCCACGGGATATCTCCATCGTTGGATTCAACGACGAAGAGTCCAGTACGTTCATAACCCCTCCGCTTACGACCATTCATGCCCCATCCTATGATATGGGACAGCATGGTGCGAATCTTGTCTATGTTGCATCGAACTTAAGCATCAAGACACCTTTAAAAGCTAAAATTCCATGTCCGCTTGTCATCCGGGAATCCTGCGCCCGCGTCAAAGAGAACTGCTGATAGTTTTACTCAGATAACAAAATTTCTTTTGCCCGGCTGTACTTCTCTCTCCAATGCAGAATCTGCTTTTCGGAGCAGCCGGCCGCCTTCGAGCGGATCTCATCGGAATTATGCGCGAGATCTGCGAGTTTTACTTTCTTTGCTATCACATTCGGTTTCAGATTCCGGACATAATCATAATAATCAACGGATTTGTCATGTGTCAGGAGACATACAGCTTCCGTTACTGCCGGAGGAAACGCCTGTTCTAACTCCGCAAGTGTGACTTCCGTATCTTCCACAACATCATGAAGAAGTGCCACCGTACAGCTTATCTCCTCATCCATCTGTTCTGCCAGATGAATCGGATGAAAGATATACGGCACACCACTTCTGTCCACCTGACCTTCGTGTGCTTTGTAAGCAAGCTTCATTGCTTTGATTGTCATACTCGTATAAATCACAGATTTCCTCCCATATATCTATCCCCGGTAAATCAATACATAATCGTCTGTGGCAAGCCTTCTCATAGAATTAAATTTCTAATCATTTGCACCCGGCATCTCGTAGAAAGCTTCGGTCTCATCGATATCATTCACCGGGGGCTTTAAGCCTTCGATCGTGATGTTGTGCTTCTGTGCATAATCCCAGAGTGCTGCATGAACTGCCTCCTCTGCAAGCAGGGAACAGTGTACCTTGACCGGTGGCAATCCGCCAAGTGCTTCCATAACTGCCTTATTCGTAAGCTTCAATGCTTCCTGGATGGACTTGCCCTTGATCATCTCCGTTGCCATACTGCTTGTTGCAACAGCGGCACCGCAGCCAAATGTCTTGAACTTGCAGTCACGGATGATCTGGTTGTCATCGACATCAAGATAAATACGCATAATATCGCCACATTTCGCATTTCCGACTGTACCGACACCACTGGCGTTCTCGATTTCTCCTACGTTTCTTGGGTTGGTGAAGTGTTCCATAACTTCTTCACTGTAATCTATAATCTGACTCATCGTCATTACCTCCTAAATATAATCAGTATCCCGTGTATGAACTTACTGCTTGTTCTTCTTTACGAAGTCCTCGTAAAGCGGTGACATACTGCGCAGACGCTCTACAACCGTCTTGATTGCCTCTACTGTATAGTCGATTTCTTCCTTTGTTGTCTCATCGGATAATGTCAGGCGAAGTGATCCGTGTGCGATCTCATGTGGCAGACCAATGGCAAGCAATACATGCGATGGATCGAGTGATCCGGATGTACATGCGGAACCACTGGATGCACAGATACCCTTCTGGTCGAGCATGATCAGAAGTGACTCACCCTCGATGAACCGGAAGCTGAAGTTTACGTTGTTTGGCAGACGCTTTACCTTGTCGCCATTTAACTTCGTATATGGAACCTCATCTAAGACACGCTTGATCAGGTAATCACGCAACTCGACTTCCTTCTTTGTACGCTCTTCCATCTTCTCTTTTGCAAGTGTTGTCGCACGGCCAAAGCCTACGATACCCGGTGTATTGTGTGTACCGGCACGCTTTCCACGCTCCTGTGCACCACCATGGACAAAGGACTCAATCTGCACACCATTTCTAAGGTACATGATACCGATTCCTTTTGGTCCGTTGATCTTATGACCGCTGGCAGAAAGCATATCAATATGGCATTCATCCACATTGATTGGCACATGTCCATATGCCTGTACCGCATCTGTATGGAAGAGAACCTTATGCTTCTTCGCGATCTCGCCAATCTCCTTGATTGGCTGGATGCTTCCGATCTCGTTATTTGCAAACATCACCGAAATCAGAATTGTATCCTCGCGGATTGATTTTTCAAGCTCATCTAATTTGATGATACCATTTTCATCCACGCCGACATACGTAATCTCATAACCAAGCTTCTCTAGATACTCGCATGTATGCAGGATTGCATGATGTTCGATGGCAGACGTGATGATATGTTTTCCTTTCTTTCTCTGGGAAAATGCGATTCCTTTCAAAGCCCAGTTATCTGACTCGCTTCCGCCACCCGTGAAATAAATCTCATTTGGCTTTGCGCCAAGAAAATCCGCAACTTCCTTTCTGGCATCTTCCACCGCTTTCTTGCTCTCGCCGGCAAAGCGGTATACACTTGCCGCATTTCCATAGTACTCTTCGAAATACGGATTCATTGCTTCATATACTTCCGGTGCAACTTTCGTTGTCGCCGCATTATCTAAATAAATTAACTCACTCATTGCTATGAATGCCTCCTTAATTCTTTACTTTTGTCCATGAAAAATTATAATCAGACATGTTTCAAAAGTCAACGAAACCACCCTCATTTATAATGAGAATAAATTTCATTTGCAGTGCTTTTCATACTGCTTCAAGATCTCAATATAGCGGCTTCCAAGATGGCTGAGCGGGATTCCCTTCCGTTTCAAATACCCAATCGTCATCGTCTCCTCGGCTGCAAACGGTACTGCCGTATACCCATCGCCGTTTAACTCCTCACAGATAATACCGGAACATAAGGTGTAGCCGTTTAACCCTGTCATCAGATTTAACATCGTCGCACGGTCGTCCGCCTTGATCGTCTGCTTATATTCGAGGTTACTTAATACCTCCTCCGCAAAATAAAAGGAATTCTTATTGCCCTGCTCAAATGACAGGCACGGATACGGTTCTAAATCCGAGAAGGAAATGGACTCCTTCCCCGCAAGTGGATGTCCACTTGCGAGATACACATAAACCGCACAGTCAAACAACGGTTTAAACTCCAGTTCATTTGCATCAAATACCTTCTGCATGGCTTTCTGGTTGAAGCTGTTCAGATACAGGATGCCAAGCTCACTCCGGAAATTCTTGACATTCTCGATAACCTCACCGGTCTTCGTCTCATGGACAGCAAGCTCATACTCGTCCAGTGAGAAATTCCGCGCCAGCTTGATGAACGCCTCCACTGCGAAGGAATAATGCTGCATGGATACGCTGAACTTCCGCTTGTGTTCTGCAGCACCCATATATTTTTCTTCCATCATCTGCTGCAGCTCCACCATCTGTCTGGCATAGCTTAAGAACTCTTCGCCCTCGGTTGTCACAACGATACCGCGGTTCGTCCGCAGAAAGATCTCTATCTGTAATTCTTCCTCTAAATCATGAATTGTATTCGATAATGCCGGTTGCGATACAAAAAGCTCGCTCGCCGCCTTGTTCATCGACTTCATATCTGCAATTGTCACTGCATACCGTAGCTGTTGTAATGTCATATGCCACTCCTATTCTTTTCTTTTACTCACACCCTGAATTCCCATCGCAATACCAAATGTCACGACCTCTGTAACCGGAAATGCCATCCAGACACCAGTTACACCAAAAAGCTTCGACAGCATGAATGCCATCAGGCTGATCACAATGATTCCACGCGATACCGCGATCAGGGAAGATGCAAGTGCCTGTCCGGTCGCACTGAAAAATCCCGCCAGTACAATATTGACCGCCGCCACTAAGAACCCTAAGAAATAAATCCGGAGTCCCGGCACGGCAAACTTCGCTAGCTCCGCCGACTGGGCACTGTTGAAGATACCAACCAGTCCCTGTGCGAACACCCATACCGCAGACACAAGCACGATTGACAGGATAACTGCGATCACCAGCGACTGACGTAAGATCTTCTTGACATCCTCTTTGTCGCCATGTCCGTACGAGGTACTCGCAAGTGGCTGTAAGCCCTGCGATACACCATTAAAGATTGCCGTTCCGACGAGTGCAATGTTCGCGATCACACCGTATGCGGCAACTGCATTATTTCCGGATAACGCAAGCAGAATAAAATTAAACACAAGCGTTGTGATACTGTTTGCGATTTCACCGACAAATGCCACTACGCCAAGACCTGCTGCGGAAGCAAGCAGTTTGAAGCTCGGCAGATGCCATTTGAATACGATCGTATTTTTCTTCGATAGATAATGGATCATGCAGATACCGATGCTGATAATCGGTGACACGCCGGTTGCAAGTGCCGCGCCACGCATTCCCATGTGCATCGGGAACATAAATACATAATCAAATACAATATTGAACAAACTGCTGAGTAACGTTGCCGCCATCGCGATATTCGGTGCATTATCATTTCTTACAAACGCAGTAAAGGTATAGTTTGCAATAAAAAATGGAGAAAAAAGCATCGCAATCTGCAGATATTCCGTTCCGATCGACAGGATATCCGCATCCGCTCCCATCAGCTTCAAAATCTCTGCCGGGAAAAAGTTTCCAAGCAGTGTAAATCCGATTCCGATCAGAACCGCGAACATCACAGCATTTGAGAAATACAGCCTCGATGTCTCATTATCGGTCATCTTGCAGAGCGAATACCTCGTTGCGGAACCAATCCCGATTAACGAACCAATGGCAAATAACAACCCATAAACCGGCAGTGTCAGATTCAATGCTGCAATACCAAGGGTTCCATTTGCCACGGAGATAAAAAATGTATCTGCGAGGATGTAGCACGACATGCCCATCATCGCAAATACATTTAAAAATATGAACTTTCTTAGTTTCTTTCCCACGTTCATCTGCTAGTTGCTATTTTCTGTGAAATAACCCTTTCTTCTCATAAGGCTGATGTTCGATGCCAAGCACCTTGTAGCCAAGCTTCTCAACTTCTTCTGTAAATTTTGCATCATCAAAGCCTTCTTCCGCTACGATCACAGTCTCCTTCTTCGCATGGGAAGAAGTGACTTTCTTCACCTTGAAATTATTTCTTACCATGTCGTTCATATGCGACTCGCACATACCACACATCATACCATCGATTTTTGCAATAATCTGTTCCATTTTGTTTTCCTCCTTAAACTACATGAATTTATATAGAATGTCAACCTCTCCTATGCTGTCTCCCGCTGCTTCTTTCCGAATTTGAACAGATTCAGACGAAGTGCATTGGTCACAACACAAAAGCTTGACAGACTCATCGCTGCTGCACCGAACATCGGATTCAATGTCCAGCCAAATAAATGAACCCACGCACCTGCCGCAAGCGGGATTCCTATAATATTGTAAATAAATGCCCAGAAGAGGTTCTCGTGGATATTCCGCAAGGTTGCCCGGCTAAGCCGGATTGCTGCAGGCACGTCCGATAACCGGCTCTTCATCAACACGACATCCGCCGCGTCAATAGCAATATCGGTTCCTGCTCCGATTGCGATACCCATATCTGCACGTGTGAGTGCCGGAGCATCGTTCACGCCATCACCGACCATCGCAACCTTTCCTTTCTTCTGCAGATTGGCGATCACAGCCTCCTTACCATCCGGAAGCACACCTGCGATCACTTCATCGACACCTGCCTGCTTGCCGATTGCCTGAGCCGTCTGCTCGTTATCACCGGTCAGCATGACAACATGGATTCCCATATTTTTAAGCTCCGCGATTGCTTCCGGGCTGTCCTCCTTCATCACATCGGCAACTGCCACCATTCCAAGGATCTTGCCATCCTCCGCGAAGAATAATGGTGTCTTTCCTTCGGATGCATAGACCTCTGCCTGCTTCCGAAGTTCAGTTTCTTCCTCTTTTGCTATCCTGATCTGCCCGGAAATATAGTTCCAGTTTCCACCCTGCAAATGCTTTCCATCGCGGACGCCCATCAGACCATTTCCGGAAACTGCCTGAAACTCCCCGACACCTGCCTCCGTCTGGTTGTTCGCATCGCCCCATGCGATAATCGCCTTCGCAAGCGGATGCTCACTTTTTTGTTCCAGCGCATATGCGGCATGCATCAGATACGCTTCCTCACAGCCTACCGGAAAGATATCCGTTACACGCGGTTCACCCTTCGTGATCGTACCGGTCTTATCGAGTGCAACAATCTGTACCTTGCCTGTCTCCTCCAGCGAAACGGCCGTCTTAAACAGGATTCCATGCTTTGCACCCACACCATTTCCAACCATGATGGCAACCGGAGTTGCAAGTCCAAGTGCACACGGACAGCTGATAACCAGAACGGAAATCGCTCTTGCAAGCGAATATCCTACCGGTCTTCCTACGAGCATCCAGATCACAAATGTCACGATTGCAATGCTGATAACGATTGGTACAAATACGCCGGATACTTTATCTGCGACCTTCGCAATCGGTGCTTTCGTTGCCGCTGCATCACTTACCATATGAATGATCTGTGACAACGTCGTATCCTCGCCGACACGGGTTGCCTCACAGAGCAGATATCCGGACTGATTGAGTGTCGCAGCAGATACTGGATTGCCCGGATTCTTGTCAACCGGGATACTCTCTCCGGTCAGTGCGGATTCATTGACTGCACTGTTTCCTTCCTTAACAAATCCATCCACCGGAATATTCTCACCCGGACGGACTGCAAACAAATCGCCGATATGGAGCTGCTCGATTGGCACTGTCTGCTCCACGCCATCCTTGACTAAGACTGCGGTCTTCGGTGCCAGCTTCATCAAGCCCTTTAATGCATCGGTCGTCTTGCCCTTTGACTTTGCTTCGAGCATCTTTCCGACTGTGATCAGTGTGAGAATCATCGCTGCGGATTCAAAGTAAAATTCATGCATATAATGCATGACTTGTGTCTCCTGTCCCTTGACAACTGCATCGGTCATTGCAAACAGCGCATACACACTGTAGATAAACGACGCCGCAGAGCCAAGTGCCACGAGCGTATCCATATTTGGCGCCCGGTGTATGAGTCCTTTGAAACCATTTACGAAGAACTTCTGGTTTACGACCATGATCGCAACCGTGAACAGAAGCTGTACAAGTCCCATCGCTACGTGATTGCCCTCGAAAAACGGTGGCAACGGCCAGTTCCACATCATATGTCCCATTGACACATACATGAGCGGGATCAGCAGAACTACCGATGCGATCAAACGTTTCCGCATCAACGGTGTCTCGGTGTCTTTGAGTGCGTCATCCTCATCCGTCGCACCGCCAGACTGCTTTCCAGCCTTCATCTTCGAGGCTTTATAGCCGGCTTTCTCGACCGCCCGGATAATCGTCGCTGCATCTGCCGTTCCTTCCACACTCATCGAATTGGTAAGCAGGCTCACAGTACAATCTGTCACGCCATCCACCGCGGAGACCGCTTTCTCGACACGGGCACTGCAGGCGGCGCAGCTCATACCCTTCACTTTATATTGTTCCATGTAATAATTTTTCTCCTTTCCAATGAGTTGTATGGAATTACCTAACATATATTTCCATCTTCACTTCATTAACTTTTGTAAAAGTGTTACTAACTCGTCAATCACTTCGTCGTTTCCTTGGCGGATGTTGTCAGCCACACAGGTTTTTACGTGGTTGGCAAGCAGTACCTTATTGAAGCTGTTGAGTGCGGATGTGACCGCAGAAACCTGTATCAATACATCCGTACAGTATGCATCCTTCTCCAGCATATTCTCGATGCCTCGCACCTGTCCTTCGATCCGCTTCAGCCGGTTCATCAGATCCTTTTTTTCTTTTTCCTGTCGTTCTTTATGTTTCCCAGAACAACAAGGACAATTCTTTTCTTCTTTATTTTCTTCCATACGTCAAATACCCCCTACGGGTATATAATATATACCGGTAGGGGGTATTTGTCAAGTTCACTATTTGATAAGATTTTTCAAGTGTCAACCGTTTGCGAATATACTATGCATATAGAATAATCACGCATACTATTTTTCTTTCACATAACCAGGGGTTGCATTTCTTCCAAGCTTTGCCAGCATTTCCTTGTCGCTTGCAATTGTTGCGCAGGCAACGGTCGTCAGCATATCACCTGTGATCGTTGCAGATGCACCGGACTGGAACGCGATCTCACCATCGTTTGTCAGAAGGGCGCGTCCGGCTGCCAGACGGATATTTGCCTCCGGGTTTATATATCGGAAGAATGCAATTGTACGAAGGATATCATCCTCGGTCAGAGACTCCCGGTCTTCAAGCGGTGTTCCCTTGATTGGCATCAATGCATTGATAGGAATAGATTCTACGCCTGCTTCTGCCAGATCCACTGCCATGCTCAGACGATCCTCCCATGTCTCACCCATACCGATGATACCACCAGAGCAAGGACACATGCCCTCTGCCTTAACCGCCTTCAAAGTCTCGATCTTCTGATCGTAAGTATGTGTGGTACAGATATTCGGGAAGTTTCTTCTCGAAGTCTCGATATTATGATGGTAACTTGTCACACCTGCCTCATGCAGACGGTGCAACTGCTCTGGTGTCAGAAATCCCATAGACGCGCAGAGATCGATTTTACATTCATTATGCATCCGCTCAAATGCATGGATGGCTTTCTCGAACTCTTCTCCGGTCAGCGCACGGCCACTTGTTACGATTGAGAACCGGTGTACCCCATGCTCTTCATTGAAACGGCATGCCTCCATGATCTTCTCCTCGTCCAAGAAATCATACACCTCGCAGTTTGTATGATTGTGCGCAGACTGTGCACAGAACTTACAGTCCTCCGGGCATCTGCCGCTTCGACCATTGATGATCGAGCACAGATCTACATCATCACCAATGAAATATTCACGGATCTTATCTGCACCTGCCCGCAGCTCATCCAGATCACATGTCAGAAATATAGACAGATCATCGTCCTTTGTGATTCTTCTTCCCTTTATGATTTCCTCTGCCAGTTCCATCATTGTTGCCATTTTTCTCGTCTCCTTTTTCTCTTGTATTTTCACTCTTTATCATAGTCATCTAAGAAATGATGCTTCACACCATTCTGCTTGTATGCGATCACCGTACTCAGATTCACATTCTCCACACTCTTGAAGATGTTTCCTTCCACAAATGGATTCGTCTTCGCAAGCTCATGGATCAGTTTCTTCACTTCCAGACGTTTGGAATTACTCTGTCCATCCTTATCACATGAAGAACAGGTATCTGTAAATTTGCACGCACACTGGATAAAATGCAGATGGTTCGCATCGCGCCAAGCTTTGATATCGTCCTCACGCACGAGATACAGCGGACGAATCAGTTCCATGCCCTCGAAATTCGTGCTATGGAGTTTCGGCATCATCGTCTGCACCTGCGCCCCATATAACATTCCCATAAGGATTGTCTCAATCACGTCATCATAATGATGTCCTAAGGCAATCTTGTTACAGCCAAGTGCCTTCGCCTGACTGTACAGATGTCCGCGCCGCATACGCGCGCACAGATAACACGGCGATTTCTCGACATGAAAGACTGATTCAAATATATCCGACTCAAATATCGTGATCGGAATATTTAAGTTCTTCGCGTTCGTCTCGATCACCTGACGGTTCTCCGGACTGTAGCCCGGATCCATCACCAGAAACTGCACACCAAAAGGAAACTTATTATGCCTTTTCAGCTCCTGGAACAGCTTCGCCATCAACATTGAATCCTTGCCACCAGAGATACAGACTGCGATATTATCTCCCGGTTTCACAAGTTCATATTCATTGATTGCTTTCGTGAACCTGCACCAGATTTTCTTCCGGAACCGCTTCCGTATGCTCTCTTCCACATCCTTCGCAAAATCCGTATCTGGTTGATCTGCTGGTTCCTGCATGGCAAGCATCAGCCACGCCATATAGCCGCCGTCTAAGTTATAGGCTTCCACACCCTGTTCCCGTAACATCAGCACCGCATCCAGACTTGCCTCTCCACGTTTGCAGTAGATCAGTATCTTGCCTGCATCTTTCCACTCATCAATATACGTGGAAAGCTCTGCCTGTGGTACGGAAATCGCATCCGGCAGATGTCCATATGCATACGACATACTGTCCCGGATATCCACAATCGTATATGCCTTATAATCCTTTAATTCTTCTGGTGAAATATCGTACATGTCCTTATCCTCCGAGCTAAAATCCAGGTAACACGCTTCGAATCAAAACTGTTACCCCTTTTATGTCCGTACTTTTTCAGTTATCTGCATCCGCCACCCATAAACGTCAGAAATTCTACCACATCGCCGTCGTGCAATCTGGTATCTGCGAATTGTTCGCGTTCCACAAAATCATCATTCACTGCCACCTTCACATGCTCTGGCGTCTCTAACTGCTCCTGCGCAATCAGTTCTGCAACGGTGATTCCATCAGCAACTGTTTTATTTTTCCCAGATAATTCTATATTCATGCGGGGTTCCTCCCTGTATAAAAATCATAACTGTTTCCTATTACTTTCTTGCAGGTATACATCGTAGCATCTGCCCGCTGGTATACCTTTTCAAATACATGCTCCCTATCTGGCGCACAAAGTACTGCACCCAGACTGACAGAGATAGCATCCCCTTCCATCTGAGGGATTGCAATATTCCGAATCCGTTCAAAAAATGCCTGTATCATCGTTTCCGCCTGCATTTGTTCCGTTATCTCCGGTGCATATACCGCAAACTCGTCTCCACCAAGCCGCATACAGACACCCGCCTGTTCGAAGGTCTGCTTTAATGCATCTGCAACCTGTATCAAAACCTCATCACCAATACTATGTCCATATGTATCATTGATATGCTTAAACTTATCGACATCAAACAACAGGAACATACCATTTTTCTTCGCCTTTAACAACTTTTCAATCTGTGCTTCTCCATATCCGCGATTACAGATCTTTGTCAAAGCATCCATCCGGGACTGTACAAGCAGACGTTGTTCAAACTTTTTATTCTCTGTAATATTCATGACGCTTGTCAGACTGACACGATCTCCATTTGCCAGCGTAATCAGCTTTGTATGACAGAGCACAAACACATGCTCATCGCCGCGCATGACTTCATATTCCCGCACATACGGCTCCACAAGTGTATCGCGTACTGCCAGATACTTTTCCATCGCCTTTTTATCCACAAAATGGGACAGAAAATCCTCATGTGTAAGCTGGTTTTTCTTTGTCTCATCAATTCCAAGCATATCCAACAACGCACGGTTAATCACAAGAATCCGGTTCGTCTTGATTTCGACGGCAATCACACCGCCACTTTGCATCTGAAGCAGTTCTCCATAAATCTCATTCTGATTTGCCAATGCATGTTCGAGGGCTGCCTGATATTCGAGCTCCTTCTTTTTCTCATCATCAATCAACTGCACACCATAAATTACATTATTCAGATCACCATTTTCCAGTCGGTCAACGACGATAAAATTCGCACGGCACCACTTGTCTGTGGAGCTGTAAAACTCATGGCTGATATAGTCACAGTGCTTCATCCGCTCATTTAACGTTGTAAGCTCGGAAAATGCAAGTGTGCCACCCCAATACTGCGCATCTGTCATATGCTCCATCGCGGTACGCATCTGTTCTGAAGCATGCTCCGTCTGCTTGACATATTTTCGCACATCACTGTTACTGTTAAATTCTTTCTGTGTATCCGCCGGAATATTCACCAGATACATGGAAATATATATACGTGCCAGCGCATTGATCACACGCTGTTCCAGTGTGATTCGCTTCTGAATATCGTTTACGATCAGCGAAGCAACAGACCGGAGCAATGACAGTGTATAAGTGTTTTCGTTCGGATTATCCACACCGATAAATCCGATCAGCTTCGTCTCTGAATAAAGCGGTGCCACCATCAGACTCTCTACGCCCTGCATTTTAAGCAGCCGGTACTCCTCAGAGTTTTCATCCAGTTCTCCATCTCTGGAATTTAAGTACACCTCTCCCTGCTCCTCAAATAAAACCAACCACCGGTCGATCGTGGATATCTCAAGGTTCTGCAGCATATCTTTCTCTGGTGTGATTCCAGCCTTACAATATTCATAGGTGTTATCCATATGAATTTCATCTTCTGCAAACTCGAAAATGTACGCACGATCTGCATCGTGAAATTCCGCAATGATTTCCAGCAGA
Source organism: Coprococcus hominis (ex Arizal et al. 2022) (assembly GCF_040094675.1). Classification (NCBI taxonomy): domain Bacteria; kingdom Bacillati; phylum Bacillota; class Clostridia; order Lachnospirales; family Lachnospiraceae; genus Coprococcus; species Coprococcus hominis (ex Arizal et al. 2022). The sequence continues at coordinate 19,681 of NZ_JBBNHG010000030.1, read as the reverse complement.
TTTTGAATTGCGTGATCCATATCACTTCCCGCACGAAGTGTATGGATACACTGCATCAAAGCCTCATCAAATTGTTCATGCTCCATTTTTTCATCCCCTTTTTATTTACAGTTTCAAATCCCGGTATGTGTTCACAAGCTCTGTGATCATATCGGCATTTTCTGATTCTGCCGCCTCAGAAAGTGCCTGTAAAAACTCCAGATTATCTCCATCATAGCCATAGCTTTTCAGGCGATCCAGATGTGTTCTTACCTGTTCAAAATCCCCTGTCTTGGCAAATTCCGTCATCTTATCAAGCACCGCGATTGAAATTACCGTCAGATCCTGTGGTATCTGCATAGCTTCGTCGGATTCTGCCTGGTCAGCATCTTCATTTTCCACGACGGCTTCCTTTTCACTTTGCTGTGCCATCTTTGCCGCATACTCTTCATCCGTCATACCGGATACCTCATCAACAAACCGCTCATAATCCTCCAAGATCAAAAGCAGATATACAAGCTCGTCAATGAATCCTCGCAGATTCTGCCGCAGCTGGTCACGCTTTCCAACATTGATTGACGTCTCCATTCTTGCTGCATATCTTGCAAGCTCATATGCGCCAATGCTATTCGATAACGTACGAATCGAATGAATCTTCGTCTTAAATGCCCGGATATCCCGCGTTGACTTCTCTGCCAGGGTGTTCGCTACATCTTTGTTCTGTGAATAAAATGCCTGTATCAGCTTATTATACACTTCGATACTTCCACCGATACGTTGAATTGCTTCTTCCACATCCAGCGATTCCTGTAGGCGAAGCAGTCCTTCCCGGAACCGTGAGCCCTCGATCAAAAGGCGGATATCATCCGAACGCTCCTGTAACTTATCCTCTGGCAGACAATCCTTTAATATGGCTGCCACCCGTCGTGGTTCGATCGGTTTTACCATACTGTCTGTAAATCCAGCCGATATATGACTGCCACGATTTCCCTCAATAGCATCTGGATCAAGCGCAATAATCGGTAACATCGCATACCTGATATCATCCAGTTCCCGAATTTCCTTCATTGCATCAATACCATTCATGATCGGCATTGACAAATCCATAAAGACAACATCATACTCATGATTCAATACCATATCAATTGCGCTAAGTCCCGATGTCGCAACATCCAGCTTCATATCAAAGGATGTAAGCACTTTGCGGCTAACCTCAATGCTGACCTCATCATCATCGACCAGCAGTGCGGATACCTCCGGCAGCCACAGCTTCTCCGCATCCTCCTTGGATACGGTATCCTCGATCTTCGATACAACCTGTCCACTGCTCAGCTTTACAGCCGGCTTCTGGTTCAATGACAAAACAAAGGTCGAACCAGCGCCATATACACTTTCCACAGATAACTCCGCATCCAGAATATCCGCGTAACCCTTCGCAATTGCAAGTCCAACGCCATGTCCCGGATGGGTACTGTTTTTCATGCTGTCTCCACTCTCATACAGATCAAATATATTATCCAGCCGCTCTTCCTGAATTCCAATACCAGTATCTGCAATCGTAAATACAATATTTAACATATCCTGATGTGCATGATCCGTATACCCATAGCTGTCCACAGACAGGGTAATACTTCCCTGCTTCGTATAGCGAATCGCATTGTCCAGCAGACGCACCAGAATATTTCGGATCTTATCAACATCGCCGATCAGATTGTCTGTTACATTTTCACCAAGCTCTACAAAGAACTTTACAGACTTATCCTTATCGGCAAGCTCCTGCAATGCAAGTTCCGACATATCCGCTACCAGATCCGAGATTGCGTAATTACTCTCCTCCAACTCAAAACGTCCAGATTCCAGTTTGGCAAGCAATATAATATCATCGACACTCGCCAGGATATCATTTCCGATATCATAGATACCGCGGATATCCTTTCGATATGGAGAATCCTTATCTACCATATGCAGAAGTTCATCTGCCTTCACCATCATCGCATGAATTGGTGTCTTGATCTCATTACTCATGTTTGCTAAGTAATCGTTCTTCGCGGTACTTGTCTTGACCGCTTCTTCATGCTCTCTCGACAACTGCTCCAACGCAGAGGTCTTGGATTTCAGCATCCGTCTGACACGGATCACCGTGAGGAACAGAAGTAAAAATACAATTACCAGACTGAATATCAGGATAATACGTGCCATCGGACTTTCAAAGACGCTCTTCTCCTTTTCAATCACGAACGAAAGTGGCTCTGCACACGCAGTTCCGTCGCCATTATACGCGTTCACAGTAAATGTGTAAACACCACCGTCCAGATTCGTATAAACGGCCTGCAGCACATCGTCACCGTGCAGTTCGGTCGGATTGGACTCAAATCCTTCCAACCGGTACTCCACCTTGATATTCGACCGGTTTGTATAGGAAAATACCGCAAAATCAATTGTCACCTTCGATGCATCACTTTTGATCACAAGACCATCATTCAGATCATCAAATTCATAGGAAGTTCCATCAATATCAATCCGTGTAACCTTAATGATCGGCTGCACTTCGTTGTACCAGATATGTTCCGTATCTAAAACTGAAATGCCCTCATTACAGCAAATATACAGTTTTCCTTTTGTATCAATACATGCATTTCCGGTCGTATTGATCGTCTTCGTCAGACCGTCTCCTGTCGCAAAATACCGCCCGGATATTCCGTTACTTCCAAGCAGCTCATCTTCCGAAGAGCGAAGCACGCCCATCGAACCAATCAGCCAGACAGACCCACGCGCGATCTCGATATCATACACACTGTTTGAATATTCTACATTACTGATCATACGAAACGCTTCGCTATAGAAGCACAAACCACTGTCTGTCCCAATCCAGACACCCTGATCGCCCTGTGCAAAACAGGATACAACATCCGAATTCAAACCATCCTCGGTGCTGTAATGCAGTAATGTATCCTTTCCAGCTTCCAATTCATAGATTCCTTCACCGTCCGTTCCTGCCAGTATATCGCCCTCCCGTGTCTCAAACAGCGACAATATATTAACCTCAGCAAGTTCCTCCCCGCTATGATAAACCTGTTCCACTTTTCCAGTCTCATCCAGAATTGCAAGTCCTTCTGTCGTAGCAACCGCAAGCCTGCCATCAGACAATGGCAGCGTACAATTCACCGCCATACCCGGCAATCCATCCGATCTTCCGTACACCGTGATCGTTCCGTCTGCCTGATATTTCACAACGCCATATTTTCGATTGGTCGATATCCACAATGTACCAGAATCGTCTGCAGTGATATGCCGTACACTAACATTCTTCAGAAGTTCTGTCAGATCATTGACTTCCTGCTCTTCCTTTGCATTGTAGATATAAAGTCCATCATCCGTTGCAATGTATTTCTTCCCACGATATTCATATACAGCATTTACCATGCTCTCAGCCATGCCACTTGCCATATTGTAATCAGAGAATTTGCTTTTCGTCAAAAGCAGCAGTCCAAGACGAGAAGATGCAATCCAATAATTTCCCTCGTAATCCTGAATCATATCGGAGATATACGTATCAATCTGGCTGTCATTGATGCGTACAAAATTTGACTGCTTATCAAAATATCCATACCCGTTATCTGCACACACCCACAGTCTGCCTTCTGCATCCTGCATGAAATTGTTAATGCCCTCAACACCGGCTGCCAGCGTCCGTTTGCTTGTTGCTGTCCGGTACGCACGGACTTCCCTGCCGCTGCTTCCTACATAGACATAATCCTGACAGGTCTGAATCGTGTTCCATTCTTCTCCCGACTCTTCCTGCTCTGTAATCTCGTGCAGCACACCTTCCTGATTAAATACATAGATTTTTCCACCTGCAGCAAGTCCCCAGATCTCATCGTCTTTTGCAGTCAGCCCACGGAATTCCATACTTGCAAGCACTGCATCCGAATACGCAGCGAGACAATACGCCGACGTATCTGAACGTTTATCCTGATCTGCCTGCGCAACCACAAACAAGCCACTTGTACATGCCACATAGATTGTCCCATCCTGTCCTTCCGTGATTGCAAGAATCGTTTTATTTCCATTGTAATATTCTTCCTGCAGATGATGGGTCTGTCCATCCTCGATATAAAACAATCCATAGTTGTCCGTGCCAATCCACATCCGTCCATCCTGATCCTGCATGATACAATTGATCGAATACAGATCCGTACGATCCGTATCCCACAGGTCAATGCTCTGAAATCCGGAACCATTGGAACGATAAAGTCCGCCATCGGTTCCTGCCCATATATATCCAGACGACGACTGAAACAAGCAATTTACCTCATTGCTGCCGATGCCTGATTTCTGATTATATACAGACTGCATATAACCAGCCAGAAAAGAATCCTTCGCATAGGACATAACCGGATTCCAAAAAGAAAACAGCAGAAAAAGGCATACCATAAGGAATGCCATACTTTCTGCTGCCAATTTATGATTGTTCCACTTATTCTTTATCATATTGGTATCAATCTTTATCTTTCATTTTTTATGCTTCTTTTAAGAAGACTTTATAGCACTTGTACGCCTCGTAAATATCTGCCTTGGATGTGATTTCCCAAGGTGCATGCATATTTAAAACCGCAACTCCACAGTCGATCACTTCCATGCCATACAATGACAGGATGTAGGCAATCGTTCCGCCACCACCGACATCGACCTTTCCAAGTTCTGCCGTCTGGAAGCAGACCTCATTTTTATCCATCATCTTACGAATACGCGCAATGTATTCTGCATTTGCATCGTTACTTCCAGATTTTCCTCTGGAACCGGTAAACTTGCTGAATACAACACCACGTCCAAAATAAGACGCGTTATTTTTCTCAAATGCATTTGCAAATAAAGGATCATACGCTGCATTTACATCGGATGAAAGCATGCTGGAGTTTGCCAGACATCTGCGCAACGATAACTCGCTGAATTCTCCCATTGCATCCATCAGCTCTGCCACGGAATTCTCGAAGAAACGGGACTGCATACCTGTCGCACCGACACTTCCGATCTCCTCTTTGTCTGTAAGCAGACAACAGGTTGTTTTTTCTACTTCCTCCACTTCCAGCATCGCTGCCAGAGATGTATATGCGCAGACACGGTCATCCTGTCCATAAGACATAACCATACTGTGATCCAGACCTGCCTCCCGTGCATGTCCGGCTGGAACAACCTCGATCTCTGCAGACATGAAGTCCTCTTCTGTCATATCATATTTCTCTTTCAGAATCTCAAGGATACCTTCTTTCACTGCATCCTTTTCCTTTCCTTCCAAAGGCTTACTGCCTACGAGGACATCCAGGTTTTCTCCCTCGATTACCTTGTTTGCCTTTTTCTCCATCTGCTCACCAGCCAGATGGATCAACAGATCCGTCACACAGAAGACCGGATCATTCTTATCCTCACCGACATTGACTGTGATCACAGTTCCATCCTTCTTTACAACCACACCATGCAATGCAAGTGGCAATGTTACCCACTGATATTTCTTGATACCACCATAGTAATGTGTATCCAGATATGCAAACTCTTCGCTCTCATACAACGGATTCTGCTTTACGTCCATACGAGGCGAATCAATATGTGCACCTAAGATGTTCATACCCTTTTCAAGCTTCTTCTTTCCAATCTGGAACAGGGCAACTGTCTTGTCCATGCAGACGCTATATACTTTATCACCTGCCTTGAGTGCTTTCTTATCCTTTGTGATATCTGCCAGATTCACATAGCCTTTTTCTTCTGCCTGCTTTACAATCTGCTTTACACACTCACGTTCCGTCTTTCCTTTATCCAGAAACTTCAGATAGTTCTTACAAAGCTTCTCCAGCTCATCTAACTGCTTTTTATTGTACGTTGTCCATGCATTTTTACGTCTCATTGTCATAGCCTCCTGTCAAAAACACTTTACCTTCATTATACCAACTTTGATACAACCTTATGTAAAATTGCAAATGCTTCATCGCATTCTTTCTCTGTAATATTGAGTGGTGGAACCAGACGGATCACATTTGGTCGAACCGCTGTGATCAGAAGACCTTCGTCGGCAGACTGATACTTCACGTCAGTTGCAATATCCTTGTTGAACTCAACGCCAATCATAAGTCCACGTCCACGTACCTCTTTCACACATGGAAGTTTCAATAGTTTCTCACGGAAATATGCACCGATCTTATCTGCATTTTCCGGAAGCTTCTGATCTATGATTTCTCCGATCTGTGCATAACTTGCCGCACAGGCAACCGGATTTCCTGCATAGGTGCTTCCGTGTGCACCTGGTCCAAATGTAAGCGCCAGCTTCGCACTTGTACACATTGCACCGATCGGCATTCCGCCGCCCATTGCTTTCGCCATGCTGACACAATCCGGCTTCACACCGTATCCCATATATGCCATCAGACTTCCGGTTCTTCCCCAGCCAGTCTGTACCTCATCAAATAACAACAGCATATTACGCTCATCGCACAATTTGCGCAAGCCCTGTAAGAACTCCTTCGTTGCAGGAATCACACCGCCTTCTCCCTGTACCGGCTCTACCATGATTGCAATCGTATCGTCCGTACACGCATCTGCAAATGCCTGTACATTGTTAAACTCTGCATAAGAAAATCCAGGAATCATCGGATCATAGTTTCTCTGGATTGCTGTTCCCGGCTGTCCGGTTGCTGCCAGAGTCGCAAGTGTCCGTCCATGAAAGCTGTTCTTGGCTGTTACAATATGATAACGGTTTGGTCCAAAATTATCTTTTCCATATTTTCTGGCAAGCTTGATCATAACTTCATTTGCCTCTGCCCCGGAATTCTGGAAATAAATCTTCTCCATACCGATAGCATCACAGATACGCTGTGCAAGCATAACCATCGGAATCGTGTAACAATAGTTGGACGCATGCATCATCTGCTGGCACTGCTCCATGATTGCTTCCACAACCTTCTTATTGCAATGTCCGGCTGAATTAACCGCAATACCCGCCATAAAATCGAGATACCGTTTTCCAGTCTCATCGATGACATAGTCATCCTCGCCTTTTTCTGCAATGAAATCAAAACGCTGAAATGTCTCATAGAAGTATTTGTTATACATCTCTTTGATTTCTTCTTTTGTCTTTCCGGTACTCTTCAAATCCATCTCTCTCACCTCATATGCTATAAATTTCAGATGCCGACAGGAAACCTGCCGGCATAATATTACTTATTTGTTCCGTATATCTGGCTTGCCACCAGACTGTCCAGAATTCCTACTAACTGACCGATTTCCGGTTTGCTGATCTGTGCATCTGCGCCAAGCAGATCACCCTTCCGCTTCATATCATCGTTAATCAAAGACGAGAATATCACAATCGGAATCTGCTTTAATCCTTCTGTCTCACGAATCTTCTTGATCAGATGATGTCCATCCATCTGCGGCATCTCAATATCTGTAATCAGACACTTCGCGCCATATTCTACACCATTATTCTTCTTCAGTTCACACAGATAATCCCATGCTTCCTGTCCGTTGTTCTTGATTGTAAGCTTTGTATAACCGGCTCTGTGCAGTGCATCCTCAATCAGCTTACAGAGCATCATAGAATCCTCTGCAACCAGAATTGGAATGCTGTTACGCTCACGATCTTCCAACTCTGTCACCTGAGAAATCTTCAAACTTGTTTCCGGACAGATACCCTCCACAATCCGCTCAAAATCAAGAATGATCAACAGATTATCCGCATTCTTAATAATACCTGTCGCGATTCCAGTTCCCGGGCCACTGACCGTTGCATCTGGCTTCACAACATCCTTCCATGATACACGGTTGATACCAAGCACTGCCTGTACATCAAATGCAATATTTAAGTTGTTAAAGTTCGTCACAATCAAAAAGTTATTCTGCTTATCCGGATTCGGGAATCCCAGCGTCTGGAACAGATCAATAACTGTAATGATATCCCCACGTGGCATGAAGATTCCTTCAATACATGGGTGTGAATTTGGAACCGGTGTAATCTCCTGATATGGAAGAATCTCCCGCACCTTTTCTACATTGATTCCATAATGATTGCCATTTATGATGAACTCAAGAACCTCAAGTTCGTTTGTACCGCTCTCCAATAAAATATTTGAATCCATATGTACCCTCCTTTATGCAAGCCCTCTATGTAAGACCGCTCTTACTGTTCAAGCTGTAACACAGCACTTGTTCCGCCATATTTTATCTGTAATTTCAAGTCCGTCCATTTGTTTGCCACGGAATCAGAAACCGTATACAAAAGCACCGCTTCTTCCCGGCTGCTCGCCTGAATCGTCTTGTCATAAGTATACAGATCGTCTGCTAAGATCGTCAGCATCTGCTTGGTTGTCCGGCTGTTATCCACGACAATATTATAATTGACATCTTTATTATACAGATCAACAGCCTGTTCTTCGTTTGTCTTGTTTTCTACCTCGAACTTCAATACTAACAGTTTATACCCTTCCGGTGCCTGCACCTCGATATACATACCATCCTGATCATACGATGGATAACTGTCCACCACCATGTAATATGCATACCGGACAGAGATGCGGCTCTCCCCGACAAATGCAGCGATATCAAAATCCGAATCCACAGTTGCTCCGATGTCTTCCTTAACTGCTTCGTCTGTCACCGGCTGTGCCTGCGTCGTCTGACCATCCGCAGGTGCATCCTGCTCTGTAGTTGCAGCCTCCGTTGTCGACACCACCTCTGTAGTTGCTTCTGTCGTCGCATCGGTCTCGGTCATAGTCTCCGTCGTATCCTCCAGTTCATCTGGATTGTAACGGGTATCATAATTCCGGTCATATTTCAGCAACAGCTCTGCCGCATATTCTGCGATCAGATGATTCTCTTCATCGGTCAGGTCAATCACCTGTCCGCAACCAGTTGTCACAAATATGCCGCATGCGATCAGCCCTGCCAGTAGCCGCCGTTTCCATATTTTTTTATTTGCGTGTTTTGCTTCCTGCTTTTTTCTCATACTCTATCTTCTCATGTCATATGCATTGCCTATTTCTTTACCCACAAGGATAAAATAATTTTACCACTTATTTTACTTATCGGCAAGCACATTAGCATCCAAATCAAAGTAAAAAAGCACTCCGTCTGCTACATTCTCCACGCCATATTTCTTTCCATGTGCTTCCATCGTCGCCGCAACAATGGAAAGACCGATTCCATTACCACCGTACTCTCTTGTCCGTGCCTTATCTGCCTTATAGAATTTCTCAAACACACGTCCAATATCTTCCTCGGCGATCCAGTCACCCTGATTGTAAACGCAGACACGGATATCGTTGCCCATCGGTTTAAATGAGATACGGATCACACCATCTTTTCGTACATAATGGATTGCATTTGTCAGATAGTTCGTAAAGACTTCCTCAATCATATACTCATCTGCCCATACATACACAGGTGGTTCTTCCTCGAATATAATCTCCGCACCCTTTTCCTCTGCCAGAATCTTGGTGGATGCCAGAATCGAATTCACAAAACCAACCAGTTCAAACCGCTCGATATTCAGCTTCGTATCGCCAAATTCAATCTCATTTAACGTAAGCAGACGCTTGACCATTGTGTTCATCTTATGTGACTCATCAATGATAACATCCGTATAGAAATCACGGCTTTCCTTGTCGTCACACATATCATCTTTCAAACCTTCTGCATAGCCCTGGATCAGAGCGATTGGCGTCTTTAATTCATGCGATACATGTGACAGAAATTCCTTCCGCATATCGTCGATCTTACGACGTTCTGCAATATCCCGCTGCAACTCGATATTGGCTGCTTTCAGTTCCGAGATTGTCTGTTCCAGCTTCTCGGACATCTCATTCATACTGTTGCCAAGTTCTCCGATCTCATCATTACTTGTAACCGGAATCTTTACGTCAAAATCAAGTTCACTCATCCTTTTTGCAGCCTTGGACATCCGCTTGATCGGTGCCGCGAAAATATTGCTGAACAACAGCATAAAGGATGTTCCAAATACCATAAGCCCGATACAGATATAGATAAACAAATGCGTCATAACCTGCATAACCGATTCGACACGTGCAATCGGTGTACGCAGCAAAACCTCATATCCATTGTTCAGTCTTCCAATCAGATCATAATAATCCGCATTCGTTATTGTATCATGGTTTCTTCGGATGATATATTCACCCGTGCCAAACTGACTTTCGTTATCCTCACTGCGGATGCTGTTCATAAGACTGCGCATACCCTCCATCATCTGACCTTCGTCGTTGATAGATGTATATAATTTTCCATTATCTGAATCCACGATCATCACAACTGCATCCTGCGGATTTTTAATCTGTCCAAACAGATCACCATTTTCAAACAAATCTCCGCTCTCATCCTGAAACAACTCATTGCAGGAATTGTACGTTGTGATCAAGTTGTTTTTGATGCTGTAACGAAATACTCCTCCAAGTACATAACTGCAAAGCAGCCAGGATGCCGCAATTATAAATACTGAGAAAAAAACAACCATCATGGATATCTTGACCCGAATTGAGTTTCGGGTCTTAGCCTTCGAACTTATAACCCATACCCCAGATTGTCTTGATATAGTCACCCTTGCTTCCAAGCTTACTACGAAGCTTCTTCACATGGGTATCGATTGTCCTGGCGTCTCCAAAATAATCGTAGTTCCAGACATTGTTCAGGATTTTTTCTCTGGACAAAGCTACGCCACGATTCTGTAAGAAATAATTTAACAGTTCAAATTCCTTATAGGAAAGTTCGATTGGTTCCCCATCCACCTTTACCTGATGGGCTGCAATATCCATCTCGATTCCATCTACGCTGATCACATTTGAATCTGCATCTGCCTGCGTTCTGCGAAGCACTGCCTCTACTCTTGCCACCAGAATCCGGGGAGAAAACGGCTTCGTAATATATTCGTCAATTCCAAGATCGAATCCACGCAGCTCATCTCTCTCATCACTTTTTGCCGTCAGCATGATAATCGGCACATCGGACATTTTCCGTACTTCCTCCGCAACACCATATCCATCCAGCTTCGGCATCATAACATCCAGAATAATCAATGAGATGTCCTTGTCCGACATAAATACATCGACCGCTTCTTCACCGTCCGCAGCCTCCACAACCGAATATCCGTCTTTCACAAGGAAATCACGAACCAGTTTCCGCATACGACTCTCATCATCCACGACCAGTACTTTTAAATCATTCATCCCAGTTCCTCCTAACTACCATTTTCTATCATTTATTGTACCCGATTATAGCATGTATTTTTGTCAATTTTGTGTCTTTGCGTCATTGTTTTTTTCTGCCTGTTCACTCAGCTCTTCTTCCCACTCCTGCAATTCCTTCTCGCGTGCATCCAACTGTTCCTCCCAGTATGCGTATTTATCCTGCACTTTCTGTTCAGCATGAAAGTATCCAACATTTTTATTTGTCACTGCAATAAATATCATACCAATCACAGCCACCGCAAGTGCGACAACCGCGATTGTCAGCCGGATACGAAGCAGATTCAAACGTTCCACTTCCTTCTCCGTCTGTTCCTGTTTCTCACACAGCCGCTCATATTTCCTGCGCAAATGTGCATCTGTGTGCGTCTCTGATACCTTTTTATTTGCCTGTAACTGCGGCATTGTATAAGCATCAATCTGGTAACCATTTTTCAACAGATAATCGCGCAGCTCCGCCAAAAATCCAAATCCCACATCTGTCCGAAAATAGCTTTTCTCTGTCAGCTTCTGATAGAGGTGATACAGTCCAGCGACATCCTCCGGGTTCATATTCTTCTTTAACTGTGTGATATATGCCTGTTCTTTCTTTTCACGTTCTGTCTGTTCCATACGCAAATTCCTCATATAACGCAGGAAAGCTGCCGGATGTTTCACCGACAGCTTTCTTACCATTACTGATTTACTACAATTCCCTGCTCATTCGCAATTGCCTGAAGTTTTGTCTGGTAGTCACTCCGAAGTGTAGCTGCCTCTGCAATCAAGCTGTCTGCCTGTGTCAGATAGTCTGCATTTTCTCCATCAATCGCTGAGACAACCATCTTCATGGCTTCGCATTCTTTCTGTACGCTCTGCAGATAGGAATCCTTTAACGCTTTTACCTCATCTGTTGCAACCTCGATATTAGAAATCGTTGTGATACAATTCTCCATTGCTGGAATTGCGGTATCCTGCAAAGATGTCTTAAATGCATCAAGATCCTGATCACTGCTTCCTGTAAAATATGCATTGTAAATGCCAATCGCATTGTCATGATCTGCCTTTGCTGCTGGAAGCTCTTCATTTACGAATTCCACAACATCATCTTTTACCGAAACGGCTGCATCCGCAGATTTCTTTCCACAGCCTGCAAACAGACTGGCAAGTGCCAGTGTAACAACTGCAATATATACTCTTTTTTTCATGGTTTTTCTCTCCCGTTTTTCTTTCGATATTATAAAAATTATATACCATATTTCTCTGCAAGACAAGCAGTAGTTATTCATTTGTCTGCATTTTTGCACGTTGCTCCCGACGGAGCCGCTTTCGTTCTTTTTCTTCTTTTTTTCGTCTGCGTTTTTCCAGCTCTTCCCGGTGTGCCTCCACATAGATCTCATACAGATCCGGGCGCCGTTCCTGTGTCCGCTGCATCGACTGTTCATACCGCCACTCTTCGATGTTCTTATGATGTCCGGAAAGCAGCACCTCTGGTACTTTCTTCCCCATAAATTCTTCTGGACGGGTATACTGCGGATATTCCAGCAAGCCATCATAGAAGCTTTCATATACCGCACTTTCATCGCTTCCAAGCACGCCCGGCACAAGACGGCTTGTTGCATCCACAATCATCATCGCCGGAAGTTCGCCACCCGTCAGTACAAAATCGCCAATCGACACATAATCGGTCACAATCATCTCCAGCACACGCTCATCAATGCCCTCATAATGTCCACACAAAAGCACAAGATCTTCTTCTTTCGCATACTCTTCTGCCATGCACTGTTTAAACGGCTGTCCCTGCGGTGTCATATAAAGCACACGTACTTTTTTCGCCTGTGCCGATGTCCCTTTCTTTTCCTTACGTACTGCAATCTGCGCAAGCACATGCTGGTACGCATCATACACCGGTCCCGGCTGCATCAGCATACCTGCACCGCCACCATAGGTATAATCATCAACGTGCCCATACCGATTACCTGCAAAATCACGGATATTCACAGCATCTACACCGATTAGTCCTTTTTCAATTGCCTTTCCGGTAATGCTCTCATTTAATCCTCCAAGCACCATCTCCGGAAATAATGTCATAATATGAAAATACATATCTGCCTCCGATATCGTTAGTCCAGCAGTCCATTCATCATGTGAACAACAATCTTTTTTTCTTCTGCATTGATATCCAACACGCAATCCTTAATGACCGGAAGCAACACTTCCTTGCCATTCTCCATCTTCACGACAAACACATCGTTCGCACCTGTCTGCATCACATCCACAAGTGTCCCAAGCTTTTTGCCGTTATCCTCGAACACCTCTGCGTCGATCACATCTGCAATATAAAACTCATCTTCCTCGAGTGGAACTGCATCTTCCCGTGTTACATACAGTTCACAGCCCTTGTATTTTTCTATCTCATTTATATCATTAAATTCCGAAAAAGAAAGAATCACCATGTTCTTAAAGAACTTGCATGATTTTTTCTCCACTGGTACATCGCCACTTTTTGTACGAATAAAGCATTTTTTCAGCTTCTTGAATCGTGCCGGATCATCGGTCGTCGGGAATACCTTGACCTCACCCTTTAATCCATGTGTCGACGTGATAACGCCAATTCGAAACATATCTTCGTTCATTCATTCCTCCGATAAAAGAATTCCCGATGCCATATGGCACCGGGAATCTAAGAATTATTTGATGTCTACAATTACCTTTTTATCACCCTTTGATGCAGCCGCCTTCACCACAGTACGAATGGATTTGGCAATTCGGCCCTGTTTGCCGATCACCTTACCCATATCATCTCCTGCAACGTTCAGTTCGATTGTTATGGTATCTCCATCGATTGTCTCTTTTACAACAACTTCATCCGGATAATCAACGAGGGATTTTGCAATCAGTTCTACTAATTCCTTCATAACCTGCACCTCCCTTGCACATCAGTCTTACTTCTCGATGCCTGCCTGCTTCAAAAGCTTTGCAACAGTATCTGTAGGCTGAGCACCATCAGCAAGCCACTTCTTAGCTGCATCAGAGTCGATCTTTACAGATGCTGGCTCCTGATTTGGATCATATGTTCCGATCTCATCGATGAATCTACCATCTCTTGGTGATCTGGAATCAGCTACTACAACTCTATAAAAAGGATGCTTCTTATATCCCATTCTTCTTAATCTGATTTTAACTGCCATGTTAAATTTCACCTCCTTAAAATTCTTTCGTCTATATATAATAGTTATACTATTATCAAAAATTAAAATCCAAACGGAAGCTTGAATCCGCCGCGGCGCTTTCCACCCATCATACCGGACATCTGCTTCATCATTTTTCTGGACTGTTCAAACTGCTTAATCAGCTTATTTACTTCGCTGATTGGAACGCCTGCACCATCTGCAATACGCTTCTTGCGGCTCGGATTGATGATCTCCGGATGCGAACGTTCCTGCTTCGTCATCGACAAAATGATTGCCTTCGGCATATTCATCGCATTGTCGTCAATCTCCAGATTCTGGAGTTGTTTTTTATTTCCAAATCCAGGCAGCATCTTCAAAATATCATTCATGCCACCCATCTTTTCCATCTGTTCCATCTGATCAAGAAAATCATTGAAATCGAAAGAAGCCTTCTTAAACTTCTCTTCCATCTCCTTTGCCTTTTCCTCATCGATTGCTGACTGTGCTTTCTCGATCAGACTCTCCACATCGCCCATGCCGAGGATTCGGCTCGCCATACGATCCGGATAGAACTGCTCCAGATCCGTGAGCTTCTCTCCCATTCCGGCATACAGGATTGGTTTTCCTGTCACCGCTTTGATGGAAAGTGCGGCACCGCCACGGGTATCACCATCGAGCTTCGTCAAAATCACGCCATCAATGCCAATCTTATCATTAAATGATGTCGCTACATTGACTGCATCCTGACCAGTCATCGCATCGACAGTCAGAATTGTGTATGTCACATTCAGATTTTCCTTGATCTCTGCCAGCTCGTTCATCATGTCTTCATCGACATGCAGACGACCTGCAGTATCCAAAAATACTAAATTGATATCATTCTTTGCGGCATGCTCAATCGCTGCTTTCGCAATATTTACCGGTTTATGTCCATCTCCCATCGAAAATACAGGAACTCCGACTTTTTCACCGTTAATCTCCAACTGCTTGATTGCCGCCGGACGATAAACGTCACATGCAACAAGCAACGGCTTTTTACCCTTGTTTTTAAACTTGCCTGCAAGCTTTGCAACGGTTGTTGTCTTACCTGCACCCTGCAGACCACACATCATCACAATCGTGATTTCATTGGATGGCAGAAGCTTCAGCTCGGTTGTCTCTGAGCCCATCAACTTGTCCATCTCTTCTTTTACGATCTTGATTACCATCTGTCCGGGATTTAATCCTTTCAAGACTTCCTCTCCAACCGCACGTTCACTAACCGAATTGATAAACTGTTTTACGACCTTGAAGTTTACATCCGCCTCCAACAGCGCACGCTTTACTTCTTTCATCGCTTCCTTTACATCCGCTTCCGTAATCGTTCCTTTGCTTCTCAACTTCCGGAACACGTTTTGCAATTTGTCTGTTAAACTGTCAAACGCCATGCGTCTCCTCCCAAACAAAACCAAACATCGAACTTTTAAAAATCATCCAGCAGCCCGGTCAGATTCGTGTCAATATCCGCAAACGCTCCATCCAGCGTCGGATTTTCATTGCGTTCCCGCAATGCCTGAATCTCAGTCTGTATCGTGGCTACCTTCTCTCTGGCATTCTCAAATTTTTCTACTAATTTCAGTTTTTTCTCAAAGTCCTCCAGCTTCTTGTCACAGCGCTTCATCATATCAAACACGCCTTGTCTGGAGATTCCATATTCCCTTGCCAGTTCCGAATAGGACAGGTCATTCATCACAACATCTTCGTATATACTTTTCTGTGTCTGCGTCAACAGCTCTCCATAAAAATCATAGAGCAATGACTGACGTACAAACTTCTCCATCTGAATCACCTGTAAAGTATTTTTCATTTACAAACCTTTTGCATCATACATGCTTTTTCTCTGCTTGTCAAGTGTTTTTTCTTAACATGTATAATTTTTATTTACATAATTCTCCACGCTTTTTCATATATTATATGGACGAAAAATCAAGGTATCTCGTATGGATCAATATTCTAGTGATACAGGAAATTTAAATGTCATAGTCACAGGCACAGACAGTTACTCTCCGCTTTCTTCTGCTACTATTGAAATCGCAAACACAGGAGAGCCAAACCGGATCTTAGAATCCGTCAACACAGACCGAAACGGACAGACCGGAAATATCGAGCTTTCCGCACCACCGCGTGAATACAGCATGGAGCCAACTGACAACCAGCCCTATTCTGAATACAATGTAAAGATCTCCGCTCCCGGCTATCAGGAAGGGCTTGTCTCGGGCGTCCAGATATTCTCTGGCGAAAACGGATTGCAGTCCATCGTATTGCAGCCATCCGAGCAGACACCCGACTATGTCTATAACCCAATCGTCATCGGCGGACACACGCTCTGGGAATACTATCCACCGAAAATCGCCGAGCCGGAGATCAAGCCTTTATCCGAAAGTGGCGAGATCGTCCTCTCACGCGTCGTCGTCCCGGAGACGATCGTTGTACATGATGGTGTCCCCGGCGACTCCACTGCTACCGATTATTATGTCCCATACATCGACTACATCAAAAATGTCGCCTGCTGCGAGATCTACTCCACCTGGCCAGAAAGCACGATCGAAGCCAATATTCTGGCAATCATGTCCTTCACTTTAAACCGGGTATATACAGAATGGTATCGAAACAAAGGCTATAATTTCACTATTACATCCTCCACCGCTTACGATCACAAATGGATCTACGGCAAGACCATTTACGAGAATATCTCACAGATTGCGGACCGGCTCTATAACCGCTATCTCGCCCGTCCAAATGTCAAGCAGCCGATTCTCACACAATACTGCGATGGCAAGCGCGTCTCCTGTCCAAACTGGATGACACAGTGGGGTTCTAAAGCACTCGGGGATGATGGTTTCTCTGCCATAGATATCATCCACTACTATTACGGATCCGATATGTATGTAAATGAAGCAGAAATTGTCTCCGGAATCCCGTCCTCTTATCCGGGCTATGATCTGACAATTGGAAGTTCCGGCGAACCGGTGATTACGATTCAGGAGCAGTTAAACCGCATCGCGCAGAATTATCCGGCGATTCCAACTGTCACAGTCGATGGCATCTTCGGTTCCGCAACTACAGAATCCGTGCGTGCCTTTCAGTCTATTTTTAACCTTCCGGTAAGTGGAATCGTCGATTTTCCAACGTGGTATAAGATCTCCCAGATCTATGTCGGTGTCTCAAAAATCGGAGAAAATATACGGTGAATTTTCTGTGTATTGTGCTACTTTGCTTGCATAAATCCCGTATACCATTTATAATATCAGTATGTCATAAAACGCACAGGAGGGGTACTATTTATGGAAAACACAAATACATTCAAGGTACAGTCTACATCCAGCAACTTAATCTCACTGAATGTAACACCTGGTCACTACGCAACATCTTCTTCTCATATCAACTACTATATTGATATGACAAGTCTGAAGAGCCGTCGAAGCGAAGCACATGCCGCTGCCAAAGTGCTGGCTACCCGCTACGCTGCTACAACGATCATTGATACGATCGTCTGTCTGGACGGTACAAATGTGATCGGTGCTTATCTTGCAGACGAACTTCTTAACACAGGTATCTTATCTGCGAACCTGCACAATACTGCATACATCATTTCCCCGGAGCAGCACTCTGGCGGACAGCTTATATTTCGTGAGAATTATCTTTCCATGATCAAAGGCAAGCATGTCCTTGTATTGTTAGCAACTGCTACAACCGGAAAGACCTTGCAGACCGCACTCGAGTGTATCGAATATTACGGTGGTGAAGTGGTCGGTGTATCTTCGATTTTCTCCGCAGCCGATGAAATTCACGACGAGCAGATCAACACCATCTTCCGTACCGAGGATATCCCGAATTACGAAACACACTCTGCTGCTGACTGCCCACTCTGCAAAGCCGGCATACCAATCAAGGGAATCATCAACAGCCACGGATATTCTTCCCTGTAAGTGTTGATTTTCCTAATTCTAAAGTAATAAAAACTCCCTATTCAGAATATATTATACTAATTCTGAACAGGGAGTTTTTTATTATGTCATCCAAAACGAAAATTATCGTCTTAAAATCAAAAGAACTCATCTACACTGGCATATTTATCGTCCTCGGCATCCTGTTGATCCTGCTGCTCTGGTATATGTTCTCGCCAAAGGAGGACGAAAAGGATACCACAGATACAAGCATCTCAACGGAAACATTTGCCACATACCAGCCAGGTGTCTATACCTCGCAGTTAAATCTTGGTGGCACCACACTGGAATTACAGACGACCATCGACAAACATGCAGTCACACACATCGAAGTATCAAACACAAACGAAACCGTCACAGCCATGTATCCGCTTTTAACACCTTCCGTGGATGCCATCAATGAGCAGCTACAGATCACCGGTGATCTGGATTCTGTTACATATGCAAGCGACAACCAGTACACCACACTGCTCATACTGGAAGCCGCCCGCCAGGCAGCACAATCTGCCCGGATTGATACAAACTAACCACTTATGCGTGTTTCTTTACGATTACGCCACCCGTCTTATAGATGCTTTCTGCCGGTACAAATCCACGTACCGGGGAAAGCGGATAGACATTACTGTTTGAGCCAATAACTGTACCAGGATTTAATACAGAATTACAACCAACCTCTACATGATTTCCAAGCATTGCTCCAAATTTCTTCAAACCAGTTTCCAGATCAAACTTCTCATTTGTCTCTGGATCAATTCCTTTCACATGGACAAGTGTCTTATCACTCTTTACATTCGATGTGATCGAACCTGCTCCCATATGCGACTTAAATCCCAAGATAGAATCGCCAACATAGTTATAATGTGGCACCTGCACATTATCAAAGATGATCACGTTTTTCAGCTCTGTGGAATTACCGATCACACAGCCTTTTCCAACCAGCGCATTTCCGCGGACAAACGCACACTGGCGCACTTCTGTCTCGGCGCCGATGATTGCCGGTCCTGCCAGATATGCTGATGCAAATACCTTCGCTGTCTTATGCACCCAGACATGCTCCGCTACTTCGGTATACTCTTCCTTCGGAAGAGACTCCCCAAGCTTAACGATAAATTCTCCAATATGTGGAAGCACCTCCCACGGATAGGTATACTGCTCCATCAAAGGTTTTGCCTCCGTATGGGAAAGATCATATAATTCCTTGATTGTTACTGCATTTACACTTTTCATTTTCTATCCTCCATCCATCTATTGGGTAGTGTCAAAAGACTACCTCTTTTTTGTTCTAAAACCTTTATTTTAGGGAGTTTGCAAACAAAAAGAGCAATCC